>NC_017508.1 GCF_000166295.1 Marinobacter adhaerens HP15 | reverse complement strand
GAAAATACCGGGGCAATTGAATGCAACAAAACGACATGACTGGCTCCATTAAGGACCGGGCAAAAAGAAAACTAGAGCGGGATATTGGGCCGGAGCTTCTCCAGGCTCTAAATCACTCTAAGACAGTCGAGCTTATGCTCAACGCAGACGGGAAAGTTTGGGTTGAACGTCTAGGTGAGGGGATGCAGTGCATCGGAACGCTTAGACCTGCCCAGGCTCAAGCTATTATCGAGACTATTGCCGGGTATCACGGCAAAGAAGTCACCCGAAGCAAGCCTATCCTAGAAGGGGAGTTTCCCCTTGATGGCTCCCGCTTCGCAGGCCAGCTACCTCCAGTAGTTCCGGCCCCTACCTTCGCCATTCGTAAGAAAGCCGTTGCGATCTTCACCCTGGACCAGTACGTGGAAAACGGCATTATGACCGCCGCCCAAAAACACGTCCTGGTTGAAGCTGTGGCAGCACACCGAAACATTCTTGTCATCGGCGGCACTGGCTCAGGCAAAACCACCCTGGTTAACGCCATCATCAACGAAATGGTGATTACCGATCCTACAGAACGGGTTTTCATCATTGAGGATACCGGCGAAATCCAATGTGCCGCAGAAAACCACGTTCAGTATCACACCAGCCTTGACGTATCCATGACGGCATTGCTGAAAACAACTTTGCGCATGAGGCCCGACCGTATCCTGGTCGGTGAGGTGCGCGGAGCGGAAGCCTTGGACCTTCTCGATGCTTGGAATACCGGGCATGAGGGCGGAGCTGCAACACTGCACGCTAACAATGCTAACGCTGGCCTAGCTCGCTTGCGGTCGCTGATTACACGTAATCCAGCGGCTCCAGCCGAGATTGAACCGCTAATTGGCGAGGTGGTTCACATCGTTGTTCATATCGCCAGAACCCCGGAAGGCCGCCGCATCCAGGAAATCCTAGAGGTTTCCGGTTATTGCGATGGTCAATACATCACTAAATCCCTTTAAACGTAGGAAACTAGGAGTAATACCAATGCAACTCACTCTCCCATCAATCCGCCTTAACCGTTCGGCCATGCTCTACTTTGGCCTGTTCGCGGCTTTGTTCCTGGTTATGGCTGTTCAACCGGCTATGGCTTCGGAAGGAACGGGCGGCTCACTCCCTTATGAAAGTTGGCTGACCAACCTTCGCAACTCTGTAACCGGCCCTGTGGCGTTCGCCCTGTCCATCATCGGTATTGTCGTCGCAGGCGGCATTCTGATCTTCGGTGGTGAACTCAACGGCTTTTTCCGCACGCTGATTTTTATCGTGTTGGTAATGGCTCTGCTGGTCGGTGCGCAAAACATGATGTCCACCTTCTTCGGTCGTGGTGCAGAAATCGCGGCACTGACTGACGGTGCAGTTAACCAGGTTAGCGGCGCGGCCATGCGTCTCGTTAACGGTATTCAGGCGGTGTAACTATGGCTCTGCGCACGATCCCCATTCGTAGAGCTGGCAACCGAGAAAACTTGTTCATGGGCGGGGATCGTGAGCTTGTGATGTTCTCGGGACTGCTGGCAGGGGCACTTATTTTTAGTGCTCAGGAAGTCAGGGCAACGGTCTTTGGTATTGGCCTGTGGTTCGGCGCACTTTTTGTGTGCCGACTCATGGCTAAGTCAGACCCTAAGCTGCGCCATGTCTATCTGCGGCACCGCCGCTACAAGGCATATTATCCAGCTCGCAGCACGCCCTACCGTGAAAACACGACAAGCCAAGGGAAGCAATACAAATGATGATTCAAGCTATTTCATTTGCCATTGCTGTCTGCGGTGCGGCGCTGTTACTTATCCTTTTTGCCCGTATCCGTGCGGTCGATGCTGAATTGAAGTTGAAAAAGCATCGTTCCAAGGATGCGGGGCTGGCTGACTTGCTCAATTATGCCGCTGTTGTTGATGACGGTGTAATTGTCTGCAAGAACGGCGCTTTCATGGCGTCTTGGCTGTACAAAGGGGATGACAACGCCAGCAGCACCGACGAACAGCGGGAAATGGTGTCTTTTCGTATTAACCAGGCTCTGGCGGGCCTTGGTAATGGTTGGATGGTTCACGTTGATGCCGTGCGCCGTCCAGCTCCCAATTATTCAGAACGCAATACCTCAGCTTTCCCTGATCCGGTTTCTGCCGCGATTGACGAGGAACGCCGTCAGCTCTTCGAGGGCCTGGGTGCGATGTATGAGGGTTACTTTGTTCTAACCCTAACATGGTTCCCGCCTTTACTGGCTCAGCGCAAATTCGTTGAACTCATGTTTGACGATGACGCCGAGGTGGTTGGCAAAAAAGCCCGCACCAAAGGCTTGATTAACCAATTCAAGCGCGAAATTAGCGGCATTGAAAACCGTCTGACAACTGCGGTTAAGTTGACTCGCCTTCGCGGTCAAAAAATCGTGAATGAGGACGGCAGCAAAGTCACGCATGACGATTTTCTTAGCTGGCTACAATTCTGCGTTACTGGTGTAAGCCACCCTGTTCAACTGCCTAATAACCCTATGTATATGGACGCCTATATTGGCGGTCAGGAAATGTGGGGCGGGGTAGTACCGAAAGTTGGCCGCAAATTTATTCAGGTCGTTTCTATCGAGGGTTTCCCCTTGGAGTCTCACCCTGGAATCTTGAGCGCCCTGGCCGAACTCCCGGTTGAATATCGTTGGTCGTCACGTTTCATTTTCATGGATCAACACGAGTCCATTAAGCACCTGGACAAGTTCCGCAAGAAGTGGAAACAAAAAGTGCGCGGTTTCTTTGACCAGGTATTTAACACAAATAGCGGTAATGTGGACCAAGACGCTCTAACAATGGTCCAGGACGCAGAATCTGCAATTGCAGAAGTGAACAGCGGCTTGGTTGCTGTTGGGTATTACACTAGCGTTGTCGTCCTAATGGATGAAAGCCGGGACCGTCTGGAACAGTCTGCACGCCAGGTAGAGAAATCAATCAACCGCCTGGGCTTTGCTGCACGAACTGAAACCATTAATACCCTGGACGCTTACCTGGGCAGCCTGCCGGGCCACGGTGTTGAAAATGTGCGTCGCCCGCTCATTAATACGATGAACCTGGCCGACCTGCTGCCTACAAGCACCATTTGGACAGGAAACGCCGACGCTCCTTGCCCAATGTATCCGCCTCTGTCACCGGCTCTAATGCACTGTGTTACCAGTGGGTCAACGCCGTTCCGTTTGAACCTTCACGTTCGTGATTTGGGTCATACCTTTATGTTCGGCCCAACGGGTGCAGGTAAATCGACACACTTGGCCTTGATTGCTGCTCAGCTTCGCCGTTACGCAGGCATGTCGATCTTCGCATTTGATAAAGGCATGTCCATGTATCCGCTGACTAAAGCGGTTGGTGGCCTGCATTTTTCTGTCGGTGCGGACGATGATCACCTGTCCTTCTGTCCATTGCAGTATCTGGAAACCAAGAGTGATCGCGCTTGGGCAATGGAATGGATAGACACCATCCTGGCGTTAAACGGGGTTCAAAGTACGCCTGCACAACGAAATGAAATTGCCCATGCGATTGTCAGTATGCACGAAAGCGGGGCGCGTACTCTGTCTGAGTTCTCGCTGACCATCCAGGATGAAAGCATCCGTGAAGCTATCCGCCAATACACGGTTGATGGCTCTATGGGGCACCTTCTGGACGCCGACGAGGATGGTTTATCACTAACCGACTTCACCACGTTTGAAATCGAAGAGCTGATGAACCTGGGCGAAAAATTTGCCCTGCCGGTCTTGCTGTACCTATTCCGTAGAATCGAGCGAAGCCTTAAAGGACAGCCTGCGGTCATCATTCTGGATGAAGCCTGGTTGATGCTTGGGCATCCTGCATTCCGCGAAAAAATCCGCGAATGGCTCAAGGTACTGCGTAAAGCTAACTGTCTGGTTCTTATGGCAACACAAAGCCTGTCCGACGCTGCCAACTCCGGCATCCTGGACGTTATTGTGGAGTCCACTGCAACCAAGATTTTCTTGCCGAACGTCTACGCCCGCGACGAGGACACATCAGCCCTATACCGCAGAATGGGCCTTAATGCTCGTCAAATTGACATCCTGGCAACGGCTGTTCCCAAACGTCAGTACTACTACGTCTCTGAAAACGGTCGCCGCCTCTATGACCTCGCCCTTGGGCCTTTGGCTCTCTCGTTTGTCGGTGCTTCCGACAAGGAATCCGTGGCAGCTATCAAGCAACTGGAAGCCAAATATGGCGAACAGTGGGTGCATGAATGGCTCGCAGGTCGTGGCCTGAAACTTGATAACTACCTGGAGGCAGCCTAATGAGCTTTTCCGAGAAACTTAAAGGGCTGATTTTCAAAAAGCCCGCCCCTGGTTATGACCAGGAAGAAACTGCCGAGATAGAGGCACAGGATAAAAAATCTAAACGCCAAGGGGATGATGAAAACCCATATCTGACCGCTCGCCGCACTTGGAATGAGCATGTTGGTTCTGTGGTTTCATCACGCCAAACCTGGCAGGTCGTGGGCATTCTATCGCTAATGATTGCCCTGGCCGGTGTCGGCGGCGTTATCCATATCGGCAGCCAATCCAAGTTCATCCCTTACGTGGTGGAAGTGGACAAGCTGGGCGCAGCTCAAGCGGCGGGGCCGGTTACTGGTTCTGATTCTGCCGACCCGCGTGTTTTGGGTGCCACGGTGTCCGAGTTCATCGAAAACGCCCGCATGGTATCGCCTGACGTAGCTCTGCAACGCAAAGCGGTATTTAGCGTTTACGCACACTTGGCCCCGAACGATCCCGCAACCACGAAAATGAATGAATGGCTTAACGGTAATGCCGATGCCAGCCCGTTCAAACGTGCCACCAAAGAAATGGTGAGCATCGACATTACATCTGTTCTGCCGCAAACGCCGACTACGTGGCAAGTGGACTGGACAGAAACCAAGCGGGACCGGCAAGGGGTATTGCAGGGCCAACCAGCCCAATACCGCGCCCTTATTACTGTGTACACCGCAGACACTTCAACGCAGACCACGGAAGAGCAAATGCGTAACAACCCGCTGGGTATTTACGTGCGTGATTATTCCTGGTCACGGCTGCAATGATTACGAGGCTATTAACCATGAAGAAACAATTTTCCGCTGTGATCCTGGGTGCTGCGATGTTGGTGCCCTCTCTGGCAACGGTCGCGCACGCGAACGGGCTTGAGGACAAATATTTTACCAATGACAACCCAACACTGACTCAGCAAGAACGCCAGGCGCTGGCGATTGCACAGCGCTGGCAGGCCGGAGGCAGTAACGGTGGCATCCGTCCCTTTACTGGCCGCAATGGAGCCATCCAGTTTGTATTTGGTGCGCAGTCTCCAAGCGTTGTTTGTGCTGTTCTCCAGGTTTGTGACGTTGCGCTGCAACCTGGCGAATACGTTAACTCTATTCAGTTGGGGGATACCGCCCGCTGGAACGTCGAACCGGCCATTTCCGGCACCGGGGCAGGGGAAACCCAACACCTGCTTATCAAACCGATGGACGTGGGCCTGGAAACCAGCTTGGTCGTAACGACTGACCGCCGCGTTTATCACATTCGTTTGCGTTCTCACCGCACCGAATACATGCCGCAAGTTGCATTCACCTACCCGGAAGATGCCCTTGCCAAGTGGGATATGGTCCGCAGCCGCGAACGCCAGCACCGCGAGGACAACACTATTCCTCGAACCCGTGAGTACCTGGGCGACTTGTCATTTGATTACGACGTATCCGGCTCGGCCTCCTGGAAGCCTGTTCGTGTTTTCAATGACGGCCACAAGACCATCATTCAGATGCCGCGAGCCATGCAGCAAACAGAAGCGCCGACGCTCCTGGTTGTCCGTAAGGACGGCGGCCTGTTCTCTGACCCTGAAACCGTCATGGTCAATTACCGCGTCCAAGGGGATCGCTACATCGTCGATACAGTGTTTAACAAAGCAATCCTTATCTCTGGCGTTGGTAGCAGCCAGGACAAAATCACCATCACAAAAGGGGACGATTAATCATGCGTAAACTTATCGTCGCAGTTCTGTTTTCGTTGGGTTTGGCTGGGTGTGCCACGCACGCCCCATACGGCAACTTTGTCGAGAATCCGGCAGGACTAAATCAGCAAGAAATCGCCAGCGATACGGTCGAGAAAATCACCGAGCTGTACCCGCCTGCAAAAACTCGCTTCGAGCTGAAACAGCCTACACCTGACGCTTTTGGTACGGCATTGGTTCGCGGCCTGCGTGATCGCGGTTATGCCCTCCTGGAGTTCGACCCGGAAGCGGCCAAAGCGCAGCAACGTCAGCAGGCTACACGTTCGACCAGAACAGCCCCAAGCGCGGAAGCTACACCGGCACCGGCTAACCCAGCTCCGACAGGATCAGGTTTGCCGCTTCGTTACGTATTCGACCAATTCACAGGCACCAATATGTACCGCGTGACCATCATGGTCGGCAATGAGTCCTTGACCCGCCCATATTCGCAAGAAAACGGCGGAATCGTTCCAGCGGGCTATTGGGTTCGCAAGGAGTAAGACATGAGCGAAAACAACGATCAAATGTCCCCGGACGCCTCACCAGGTGAGGTGTCCAAAAAATCCGGGGTGCGTCGAGTCAATAATCGCCCGATGTACATTTTGTTTGGTGTCCTTGGCCTGTTCCTCCTGGTCATGATGATGGTTGCTGCCGACCGTGCAGCCCAGCAGAACGCACCAAGCGAAGGGCCGAAGGAAAGAGCAGGCAATACCTCGATGTTTGCCAATGAAATCGCAGGCACTCAGACAGACGGTTTTATCCCGGCTGCCGAGCCTCCGGCTGTTCCTTCGCTGGACGAACCTGTTGCACCAAATGACGAGGCGCCGCAGGAAGATAACCAGGACGCAGCGCCTGTAACAGTGGCTCGCCCGGTAAATCCTGACTTACCACCGGCCCCGCCTCAAAACACGGGTTCACAAGCACAACGCGACGATGAAGCCGAGCGCATTCGCATGGCGAAGCTGCAAATGCTGGAACAAGCTGTTAGAGCAAAAACCGGCGTGCAAGCGGTAGCCCCGCGCAGCAGCAGCGACGGCGGTTCATCACAGCCGGTTAACAACCGTCCGCAATCACGCCAAGACATGATTAACGAAATTGCGCGTGTCCGTCAGCAGATTGCGTCCAACCGTTCCGACGATCCAACTGCCGCTTATCAGCAGCGTATGGCTCAAATTGAAGGAATGCGCAACGGTGGCGGCTTTGGTGGCAATGGTGGCAGCACTAGCGCACCGATGTTAATGCAGACCTCAGCGAACGGCAGCGGCAACGGTTATTCGCAATTTGACAGCAACGGCGGTGATCGCTGGCAGCTTGGGGAGCAAGTACAGGCTCCGCGCAGCCCTTACGAGCTACGTGCTGGCTTTGTTATCCCGGCCACACTGATTTCCGGTATCAACTCCGACTTACCCGGCCAAATCGTTGCCCAGGTATCACAGGACGTATCAGACACAGCAACAGGAAGTCACTTGTTGATTCCGCAGGGTTCGCGTCTTGTCGGCTCTTACTCGAACGATGTGGCCTACGGCCAAGAACGAGTTTTGATTGCATGGCAGCGCATTATTTTCCCTGACGGTAAGGCTTTGGATATTGGTTCAATGCCAGGCGCGGACGCAGCCGGTTACTCCGGTTTCCATGACCAGGTTAACAACCATTACCTGCGCATCTTCGGTTCTGCATTCCTTATGTCTGGTGTCACGGCAGGCGTAACGCTTAGCCAAGACAACGACAACAACAGCGACAGCAATAACCAACGTGCAAGCGACGCGCTTAGCGAGGCGCTTGGTCAGCAACTTGGTCAAGTCATGGTCGAGATGATCCGCAAGAACATGAACATTGCCCCAACGCTGGAAATTCGCCCTGGTTATCGTTTCAACGTGATTGTCACCAAAGACATGACGTTCTCGAAACCTTACAGCTCATTTGACTATTAACGCCAAGGAGTAAACATCATGAAGAAAAGATTTTTAGCCGCTAAAGTTGCTCTGGTCGTCGCCATGACGGCCAGCACTTTGCAGCCCGTTCAAGCTGGTATTCCTGTAATTGACGGGGCAAACCTGACCCAAAGCATTATGACCGCTTTGGAAGCGGTCGCACAGACGGCCAAGCAAATCCAGCAATACCAAACTCAGTTGCAGCAATATGAAAACATGCTGCAAAACACGATGGCCCCGGCTTCCTACATTTGGGACCAGGCGCAGCAAACCATCAATGATTTGAACCAGGCGACCAATACTATCGCCTATTACCAAAACCAACTTGGTAGCCTCGATGCTTACCTGGGCAAGTTCCAGGACGTAGCCTATTACCGCAGCTCGCCTTGCTTCTCTTCTACAGGGTGTAGCGATGCTGAATGGGCGGCAATGGATGAAAACCGCCGCCTGGCGTCCGAATCGCAGAAGAAAGCCAATGACGCGGTTTTTAAGGGTTTAGATCAGCAACAAGACAACCTGGAAGCCGATGCCCGACAACTTAACCGCCTGCAATCCGGCGCTCAAAGCGCAGACGGCCAACTGGCCGCGATTGGTTATGCCAATCAGCTCGCCAGCAACCAGGCCAACCAGCTCCTGCAAATTCGTAGTTTGCTGATTGCTCAGCAAAACGCCGTAGCTACCCGAATGCAGGCAGAAGCTGACAAAGAAGCTCAGCAGCAAGCCGCGTCAGAGCAAGTCCGAGCAGGTAGCTTTGTCGCCAGTCCAGACCGCTCTTGGTAAGGGGGACCAATGAAATCAATTAACGCTATTCAATTACTCGGGGCCGCTTCTGTTGCGGTCCTTCTAACCGGCTGTTTTGAAGAAAAGATGCCGGAAGTAAACGACATCAATTGTCAGCACGAAAACATTTTAAAAATCGAGGACAAGGCCATGCAGCAAGATTTTGCTTCCAAGTGCCTTCGTCGTGGCAACCCTCGGTCTGGCGAGTTTAAAGCCAGCCCTGAGAAAGATTGGTGAGGTACTGAATTATGAAACTGCCAGCCAACCTTAAATCCGCCATGCCGTTAATCGTCTGGCTGGCGTTTTTTGTTGCGGCTCCGGCTCATGCCGCAATCGACAACTCCGGCGTCCTGGATAACGTCCTGGCCCGCTATTCGGCAGCAGCGGCCTCTTGGGCCGGTGTAATTACCGATGCCGCAACCTGGTTGTTTTGGACCCTCGTTGTTATCTCGATGGTTTGGACGTTCGGCATGATGGCACTGCGCAAGGCAGACATTGGCGAGTTCTTTGCCGAGTTCGTCCGTTTCACTATTTTTACCGGGTTCTTTTGGTGGCTACTGATCAACGGCCCCAACTTCGCATCGTCTATTTACGACTCATTGCGCCAGATTGCCGGTAACGCTACGGGGCTAGGTTCCGGCCTATCTCCGTCTGGCGTGGTTGACGTGGGTTTTGAAATCTTCGACCGCGTACTGGATCAATCCTCGGTCTGGTCGCCAGTTGATTCATTCGCCGGCATTCTCATGGCTCTGATTATTCTCGTCATCCTGGCGTTAATCGGTATCAACATGCTGTTGTTGCTCGCCGCTGGTTGGGTACTTGCTTACGGCGGGGTGTTCTTCCTGGGCTTTGGTGGCTCGCGTTGGACCTCAGACATGGCGATTAACTACTACAAAACCGTGCTCGGTGTTGCCGCCCAGCTTATGGCAATGGTGCTGTTAATTGGCATCGGCAAAACCTTCCTGGATGACTATTACAACTCCATGAGCGAGGGAATCAGCCTGAAAGAAATGGGCGTCATGCTCATTGTCGCGGTGATCCTTCTCGTTCTAGTGACCAAAGTTCCTCAAATGCTCGCGGGCGTGATTACCGGCGCAAGTGTTGGCGGTGCAGGCATTGGCTCATTCGGCGCAGGCGCTGCGCTTGGGGCGGCTGGCATGGCAGCAGCGGCGGCGGCCACTGGCGGCGCTGCTATGGCAGCAGGGGCGTCAAACATGGCAGGCGGGGCGCAAGCTCTCATGGCCGCATTCAATAAAGCTAACGAAAACGTGGCAAACGGTAGCGACATTATGTCCGCATTCTCTGGCGGCGGCGGTGACGGTGGTGGCGGTGGCGGTGGCGGCGGTGAAATGCCATCCGAAGAAAGCACAGGTGATACCCCATTCGCTCAAGCGGCGGGTTTTGGTGGCGGTGAATCTTCTGGCGGCGCTCAAGCCAGCGGGGGCGAGTCATCCGGTGGCGGTGAATCTTCCGGCAGTAGTGACCAGGGAAGCACCGAAACAGCCAGCGCAGACGCTGGAACATCAGACGACCAAGGTTCAAGCGAAGGGCAGGGCGGTAGCTCGTCCGGCGCTCAAGCAGCAACAGCGGCGGCCACTGGCGGCTTTATGGCTGGAGCTGCAAAGGCTGGCCGAGTCGCAGCGGATACCGGCGCGAACCTGGCAAAAGGAACTGGTGCAGTAGCTAAAGCTAAGGCCGGACAAATGAAGGCTAAGGCCATGCAGCGCATCGGTGACACAACAGGCGGCAAGATCGCCGCTGCAATCAAAGGCCAAGGGGAAGCCCCAGGGCAAGGAGGTGGTGAAACAGGAAATGCAGGTGATAGCGGCTCGTCAGATTCTGGAGCCTCTGACAGCTCACCGTCGTTCGATAGCGATAGCTTGAGCGGTGGTAACGGCGGCGGCTGGGTAAACCAATCAGGCGGCTTTGATGCCCTGTCCAGCGAGGACCAGGACAAAGCCCGTCAATCACACGCTGAGTGGCAAGCACGCGACCCGGAAAAGCACACCTTCGACGTTGGGGATTACGTTTCGTATGCCCAGGAACGCCAGCAGGAGCGCAACGAAGAGGTTGCCAGCTTTGTCAACAAAGGCCGTTCGGCCTAACTAGATAGGAGTAATTGAAATGAAACAATTTTTCGTTGCCCTTAGCCTGTTTGCAGCCGCATTTGCGTTCACTGCACCGGCTCAAGCGGCTTCTCAAGATGAATGTGCAATTTGGATCTGCCTGCCGGGAGGATTCCCCTCTGGCTGCGGTGCGGCCAAGTCAGCGATGCGTGACCGCATCAAAGACCTGAAATCACCGTTGCCTAGCTTCTCGTCCTGTGCGGTTAACCCGCCGTCTGGAAGTGGTAGCCACATGACCTCTGATTTTGGCTGGGCTGCCTACATTCCGCCCCGTAGGGTTTGTACTGAGTATCGCCGCTATGGCCGCGATAACGAAAGATGCGTTGCCTACGAAACGTTGCCGGAACAGTACGTGAGAAACACCCGTTGCCGCGTTGACCGTGACGGCGACCGTCACCCGCGCTACTGCACTCGCACGTACCGTTGGGCGGAAGTGTTCGTTGAAGGGCAGCTTGCAGGCCCAACTTACTACTGGAACTAAGGGGGGTCGTCATGCTGCCGTTCATTGCTGATATGCCACCTCTGGAACAAGAGCGCGTTGTGTGCTCAATCTCGGCTGCCGCGAAATATGAAGTGCCCGCCAATATCGTGCTGGCCGTGGCCGAGAAAGAAGGGGGCAGGCCGGGCCAGCGGGTGCGTAACTCGAACGGTACGCATGACGTTGGGCCTATGCAGTTCAATACTGCTTACCTGGGCGACCTGGAGAAATACGGGATCACTGCGGACGATGTGGCAGCCTCTGGCTGCTACTCGTTCGACCTGGCTGCCTGGAGACTGCGCGGCCATATCCTGCACGACTCCGGGGATATTTGGACCAGGGCGGCCAATTACCATTCCCGCACACCGAAATACAACGCGATTTATCGCGCCGACTTGATGCAAAAGGCGGTCAAGTGGGCCGACTGGCTTGATGAACACTTTTCGACTGTGAACGTGACCGCCCAAGGTGGTGCCACTCCTGGCAATGGGACTGCTATGCAGCAAGTCATCCAGGAAGCGGCCAGAATCGAGACTGAAAGCAATAATAGACAGTCTGAACGCCAAGGGCAGGGGAGTTACAGCCCGAGCCAGCAGACCGGCTATGTGCCGCGCACAATCACGTTTCAAAGCACGGGGGCAGGGCAATGACCGATAGCACCGCCTCTTTAAAATCCTCTTGGTCCTTGCCTCGCCTGTTCGTTGCCGATGGCACTGTGGAAGGCTTGAAGTGGCTGGGGTTGCTGCTTATGACCGGGGACCACGTAAACAAGTATCTTTTCAATGGCACGCTGCCTTTTCTATTTGAGGCTGGCCGTCTGGCAATGCCGATCTTCGTCTTTGTCCTGGCGTTCAACCTGGCCCGCCCGGGCCAACTTGAAAAGGGAGTGTATCAACGAACAATGAAGCGGCTCGCGGTTTTCGGTGCCTTGGCTTCGGTCCCTTTCATTGCCCTGGGCGGCTTATACGCTGGATGGTGGCCGCTTAATATCCTTTTTACGCTTCTGGCTTTGACGGCCACGGCGTACCTGATCGAACGCGGTCACACAGCATGGGCCGCCCTGGTGTTTATGAACGCCGGGGCAATGGTCGAGTATTGGTGGCCTGCGCTCCTGTTCGGCTTGGCTGTATGGTCATACGCCAGAAAGCCGACCTTATCAGCGGCTGGCGTTGCAGTTATCGCCTGTGCCGCCCTGGGATTTGTTAACGGCAATATGTGGGCACTGGCTGTGCTCCCCTTACTGTTCGTTGCAACCTTTTTTGATTTGAGAATGCCCCGGCTTCGCTGGGTGTTCTACGCCTATTATCCGTTACACCTCGGCGCTCTGTGGCTCATTCGCATTCCAATGAGCCATGCCGGATACCTGTTTTTTTGATTTGGAGTAAGTCATGCGTAAGTCATTTTGCACACTTCTAACTATTGGCTGCTTAGCCTTCACTGGATCGGCACTAGCCGCCTCGAACGACTACCGCGAACCAGTATCAAGCTCTGTTTCTGTTTCTTTTGCTAATAGCAGCACCACTTTTCAACCAGGCCCAACAAATGCCGTTCTTCTGGAAGCGGCTAGGGACGCATCCCTGGTCACTATCAATGGCCGAACCAGCACGCTCCGCCCAAGTAAAAGGGATGAAAGGCTGGCTTTGGCTCGCGCCGTATCAGCCCGTGATTACTTAGTTGCTCATGGCGTTTCACCGCTCAAGATAATGATCAACTACGTGTCTGCGGCTGACTTTATAGCCGACAACGGGACGCCAGAGGGGCGGTATTTAAACCAGCGCGTAGACATTCAAATGATCTACGTTCCAATGTACTGAAAATAAGGATTGAACATCATGGCTGCACTTAATCAGACCAAAGAATTGCTTTCTATCGTCAGCAACCAAAAGGGCGGGGTTATTCCCGGATGGATGGCAAAGGATGCCTCTAAAAAGCTCGATGGCGACCAACCCAACACTGAGCGGGCCGAGGCCGTTATTAAGAAGCTGAACGAAAGCGAAAACCACCCAGCTTTAGCGGCTAAAGTTCGGGAGGCTGAAAAAGAGATTTCACAGCATAAGAAGCTGAACCAGGACAAACCGCAAAAGCGCGGTATGCGAATGTAATACACCAGGGAATAGGGGGCTGATATGAGAATACCCACGCCAGAAGAGACAAGGAACGCTCTCGCACCAGAACAAATTGCGCTCTATGAAAAAATAGGTCAGCAACTCCAGCAGTCACACGGTGAAACCCCGCCAGGGTTTCACTTGACTGGATGGCTCTGGAAAAACATGGCCGAGGCTGAGCGAATTGGCTGGAGTGAGTCTTTTATTATGGAATTGTTGGACCCTTCTTATATCCGCTTGCTAAATGATTTAAAGAAAGGAATCGACTGGAGATAACACCATGAATGACAAATTAAACCAGGCAATACAAATCGGCGCTGCAATCAATGGCCGTATTTATGACCTGGTTGCACTATTTATGAAATTTGCCATTGTTCGCCCGGCAGCGGTTTTATTTATTTTTGCCCTGGCGTCCATTGCCATAAATGGCGGCTTTCATCAATCAAGTAAATCGGTTATTGAAACGGTAGTAAGCCTGGTTGATCTTGGCCCTGCCCAGCAGGGTTATATCAACCTGGAATCCTGCGCCGATGACAAGCCCACTGCATCAACTGACACCATGCCTGCGCCGACCACTTGCACTAATGTAGTAACAGAGGCGGTGCCGGTCGATCTGCTTGCCGGTCAGTTAGTCAAAGTAATGCTAACCTGCTACCTGGTAGCGGTGGTGTTTGGCGTTGTGTTTTCTTTCTTCTTCTCGCGCCCGCTTCGTATCGCAGACGTTCGGGTACTTGGTACGGCAAGACTTGCCGAAGGTGCCACTAAAATCGACAACAAGGCCAATTAGTCCAGGATGCCGATAACAAAGCGATGCCAGTTCACCGATAACGAGATTAAAAATGCTTATGAGGAAGCCGGGAGCCTTTCCGGCATGGCTGAACGCCTCAATATCACATACCCCACGGCTGCGACGTGGGCACACGAACTAGGCTTAACCCTGAAAAACCAAGGGTACAACAAGCCTGCATTGGAAATAACTGGTTTGCAGTGCCGCCATGCTCGGGAATACCTTGGGTTAACGCGGGATGTGTTCTGCGCTCAATCTAACGTAAGTAAAACGGCTATCCGTGAGTTTGAACTAGGAAATTCAACCTTGCGCAAAGGAAACATGGACAAAGTAATGGAATTATTTAAGCGTTACCGCGTCACCTTTAATTCCGATGGCACGTTTGAATAAAGCCCCTTCGCGGGGCTTTTTTATTGGTCCTTTTCCTTCTGGTGTTTTGCCCAAACAAGTTTAACCTGGCTTTCACTGCAACCGGCCAGCCGTGCAGTTTCCGCAATTGTATGATTTGGCCGTAGCTTAACAATAAGCTCATTCCTTTTTTCATCAGGTTTCCGGCCCTTGTATTTACCTCTTTTTTTAGCCTGGCTAATACCCTGCTTCTGGCGTTCCCTGCGGTCCTCATAATCATCGCGGGCCATCTGCAAGGATAGTTTTAAAAGCAATTCCTGAACGGCCTCCAGGACGACCTTGGAAACACCTTCTGCACCGGCTACAAGGTCGGATAGATCGACAATACCAGGAACGGCCAGCATGGCCCCTTTACCTTTTATCGTAGCAATCAGGCGTTCAGCTTCTGGCAGTGGTAGGCGGCTGATTCGGTCAATCTTTTCCGCAATCACCACGTCCCCAGGTTGCAAGTCCTCGATCATGCGCAGCAGTTCGGGGCGATCTGCTCGCGCCCCTGACGCTCTCTCTCGATACACACCGGCCACGTAGTAACCGGCAGCCTTAGCGGCCTGAATAACCCCTTCCTGGCGTTCCAGGTCTTGCGAGTCGCTACTGACTCGCAAGTAAATTCGGGCATTCTGTGTCACGCTCTTTTTCACTCCTGGTTCTCTGCAATCAAGTTAATCAAGTCCTGGTCTGGTGTTTCGTCCAGGCAATCCATTAGCTCATACCAAAGGCTGGCCGGGCACGCTTCTTTTGCCATTGCTTCCAGTTCTGTGCGTTCCATTTTTCTTGTGCTCCCGATATGGTCAATTTGGGTATACTCTATTTGACTATTATAGACCGATGGGCCAATATAGACAATCAGCAACTCTATTTGGCTAGTATTTTTTAGCCAACCCAAATTAACCAAAAGAAAGGAAGCCATTTTATGAAATTGAAATTTGTCGCCGCTTGCTCTGTTGCTCTAACCGTATTGTCTGGCTGTGGGATAATTGAAAAACAGGTTGCCAGTGATGAAAGCCTGCAAGAAAAAGCAGCGTTTGCTATCGGTACTCAACCAAGCAACATTTCAATCAGCAACGTACAGTCTGGCCTTGAGAAAATCACGTTCGATGCCGATGCAAACGGCTCGCAATATAGCTGTTACTACACAACGGTAATTGCTGTGAAATCGGACGCTATTTGTAAAAAAATGGGGCCGCAAACTACTCCTAAACCAACAACGGAAGAAAGCCAGGGCGAGTGTAATGCGCTCCTGAAAGCTGCCGGTCGTTGTGAGTAAATGAGTTAAGTCTATGGACAAAAGCATGGAAGAGCTGGAAGCGGCCAGGGCCGAAGCCCTCGAAAAAGATCAATGCTTTTCAAAAGGCCGCCTTCGAGACGAATTTAGAATGAAACCCAAGCCCGACGCCGAGCCTGTCACGTTCTATAAGAACGGTTACGGCGGCAAGTTTGGGGTTTATAAAATATCCGATTGCGTTCCCATGAAGGCACGTAGCACCAAGCCGCCGAGCGAAAAGCAAAAGCGTGCTAGGGCGATTCTGGCCGTCAAAGCGAAGCTGAACAGCAAGGAAGCAAAAACCTCCAGCAAGGCGGTACGGTGGCTTGATGAAAACCCGCTTTTCCTGGACACCGAGACAACCGGCCTCGATGACCAGGCGCAAATCATTGAGCTGGCTATCAGCGACGCCCAGGGAACCATTTTGCTTGAAACGAAATTGCGGCCATCTGTGTCGATAGACCCGGAAGCCGAGGACGTACACGGCCTAACAATTGAATTTCTAGCGAACGCACCAACCTGGCCGGAAGTATCGGACCAGGTGCGAAAAATCCTCTGTGGTCGCGCTCTGGTTATCTTCAATGCTGATTTTGATACGCGCATGTTCCGGCAAACGGCTGCTGCTTATGGTGAGCCGGTCGAATGGGTTAGCGAACTAAAAACGCATTGTGCGATGTATCTGGCTGCCGATGCGTTTGGACCGACTAACCGGCATGGTTCAATCTCTTTGGCTGATGCGGTAGATTTTGCCGGGGTAACTTGGCGGGGGGCAGCTCATGGGGCTGTTGCAGACACTTTAGCTACGGTTGACCTGGTGCAAGCGATCGGAAGTATCAGGCGTGACCTGGAAACCGAGCTGGCCGCCCTGGAAGAATGAAAAAGCCCCGCACTAGGCGGGGCTTTTTGTTACCGGCTCCGGCTCTTCGTCCTGTTCTGCACGGTATCGACAACTTTGGCATCCGGGTAATCCTTCTGAATCTCTTTCAGGGACTGCCCCGAAAATAAGCCTATCCACTCCCCATCCTTTTTAACTGCTGAGTCGATTGGCTTGGCCGCTCTCGATGATCGTATTTCGTATCGCATCTATACCCCTCCATTAATATAAGTTTTAAGCTCTTTTTTGCGTTTTCTACATTCCTTCATCTGTGCGGCAAACTCTTTGCGCGTAATGTCTCGATTTTTTAGAGACATTTTTAGCAAATCAATATCCTGTCGCAGCTCGTTTTCATTTATATGCGAGTAATGCCACGGGGCCACCCCAGTCGCTGCTGCCTCTGATATTGCTTCCTCGCCATACCCTTCCGCCCTCATGTCATGTAAATAATCCCAATCGCTCATATGTCACTACCTCTCTTAATAACCAATACGGGCCGACCGCTTTTGTTTATGAACTTGTTGCTCTGCCTGTTTCTGCTCACGCTTTCGTTCCGCTTCTTGGACAGCTTTGCCAACGGTAGCCCTTACCTGGCGTTCAACTCCTTCACGGCCAAGGCTGCTCTTGGTAGCCAGGTCGTTGAAGTCGGTGTGCTTCTTCATGTGATCCAAGGCTGCCAACTGTTCCTTGCTGAGCAAGGCTTTCTGTAGGTCTGCCTTGCGCTCTTCCGGGGCCGTCTCCAGGGCCTTAGATGCTCGCAAGTGTTCCCGGTAGCTTTGGGGAGTGATCGGGGCAACGCCAGCCGGATACTCTGCCTCTCCTGGAGCAAAAACCGGGAAGGCTGCCTTACCGCCGACCACTTTGGCCGCTTCCTGTGCTTTCGTCTTGCCTGGGTTCGTTCCTTGGGTCAGCTCCTGGTGTCGATCATCGTCACCAAGGACCACAACAGGCTTGTCAGGGAACTTGTCATGCAGGGCCTTCGCTACATTGGGAAGGTTGCCGGAATCGAACGCGGCCACGGTAGCAAACCCCAATGCCTCGGCATTGGTCGCGGCGGTCGCATAGCCTTCCTGAAGGACCAGGGCCGGAGCAGCTTCCAAGGACTTCATATCGCCGCCGACGATATGAAAACAACCTTCCTTGCGTGAATCCTTGGCGAAACGCTTGGTGCCGTCCTCCTGGATATATTGCATGGTCCACTGTTTGCCGTTCTCGTCGTGCGCCGGAATGTAGGTCTTTTTGCCTTCGGCATCGGTTAGAACGCCAGGATGGGGCTGGATGCCCTTATTTTGCATGTACGGCGTCTGTTCGGTGGCTGGCATCAAGTTGGCCGTCTGCTTGCTGACGCGCTCCGCTGTCGCTTCCTGGGCCTGCTCCAGCTCTGCCGCTCTGGCTGCCAGCTTCTCGGCTGCTTCGGCCTGGAGCTTGGCTTTCTCTGCTGGATCGAGCGAATACCCCTTAGACTTCCATTTCATATCAACGCCTGTACGGTTGTTGGAAATGTAACCGGCAGGGTGGCCGTCAAGATGGCCGACATAGAAACCAGCTCGCTCGCCTTTCTTGTCTCCTTCTACAGATACCCGGTGTTTTTTACCGTCCATGATTGGATGATCACCACTGACAACACAGCCCAATGACTTCATGGCTTCCGCAAACTCTTCACGGGGTGACATGGCCGGGCCTTGTTGGCTCTTGACGTTATCAGGCATCCAGCGGCTTAGGCGTTCCATATCGCCTTTAGGGCCGACATACCAAGACTTGGCCGCTTTATCCCACTGTGCCCCGGCTGCCTTCGCCGCGCCGCGCTCACCATACGGCACAGCCAGGTATTGCTTTTGCTGTCCTGCGGTTTGAGTCTGGCCTTGTTCCTGCTGCGGGCGTTGTTGCGCCGTGGCTTCCTGAGCGGCCCCCTGGGACCATTTGGCAAAGGGGGCAGTGTCTACGCCAGGCGGAACAAACCAGGACTGTTGTTGACGGTCCCAGCGTGCTCCGAGGCCCTTTGCTTCGTCCTTCTCGCGGTATGGGACATTAATATAGGTTCGCTCCTGCTTCTCTGGCTCTGCCTGAGCCTGCTGGCTGTCCTTCACCTGCTGGGCCTGCTGCCGTTCGTGTTCGGCAATACGGCGCTGCATATCGCTGTCATTGAGCGTGGCCGTTGCTTCTGCGGTCTTGCGAGCTTCTTTAGCCGCTGAAATGTCGTCGTCCGTGCTGTTCGGGTCCAGGCGCACGCGAATTTCATTCACCCTGGACAGCTTGGCCGCCTGTTCGTGCTCGTTGGTTTCGGACAGTGCATCAACCAGCCCTAGCAGGTTCGCCAGCTCGTCGGCTTGGTTCTGGCTGTTGAGATCCGCAACCCATTGGTGCATCCCGTTTTCATGCTGGGCATAAACGCCCCAAAACTCGGGTTCACGGCCAACCGCGTGCGCGGGTTCTACGAACTGTTCCCCGCCATCCTCGATGACCACGTTACCTTGAACTTGAACAGCTCCGTTCCAGTCTGCCGGTAAGTCAAAGCCGAGTACCTGCCGGGCTGTTTCTTCAAATGCCTGGGCGTCCGTTTCTCCGGCAGCTAGGCGGCGACGTTCGTTAGCAACCTGGTTGATTGCCTGAGAATCTTCTTGTGATAGCGCGGAAAGCAACTGATCGCGCATCTGTTGGTTGTTGGTGGGTAATTGCATCCCGGCCTCCTGTGTTTGTTCCGGGGCGGCCTCCAGCTTCTGCGTTTGGGCCTGGTCTTGCTCCTGGACTAGCTTTTGTTCAAATGCCAAAACGTAGTTCGACATTTTCTCTGCATCAGACGTTGCGCGGAAAATCTCCAGCGGGTCATCCTGGAGCGCCTTAATCCAGGAACCTACATAAGCGGCGTGCTGTTCTGGATCGTGACCAATTCCCAGCTCGTCCCCCATGATCAGGCTAAAACACTCAGCCTTTAGCTCTTCCTTGGCGTACCCTTCCGATCCGAAAGGATGGGCCATATCTCGGTCAAGCCGTGAGCTGTGGCCGGTCCAGTGTCCCAGCTCATGCAACGCGGTTGCATAGTAGTTATCTGCGGTCGGGAACTGCTCTTTATCTGGCAGGTGTATGCTATCGGTCGCAGGACGATAGAAAGCCCGGTCATGCTCGCCGTGACGAATATCAGCGCCTGACGCCTTCAATATATGTTCGGCTCTCTCTACTGCGTCCCAGGTCTGCGTTTTCTCTTTCTGCTCCAGTGGGGGCATACCGTCTATTTGCTCGCCGTTGAAAACGGTGGCAAAGAACACGCGGGGGCGCTCTAACATGACGGTTTCTTTCACCGGCTTGCCTTGTCCATCTAGGACAGGCTTGCCGTTGTCATCGAGCTTGTTTTGTTCCTCGGAAAACTTCCAATACTGAACCGGCGTCCCTTTCTCGCCTTTGCGTACCTGAGCACCGGCAGCCTTCGCTTGCTTGTAAGTCAGCCAACGATTATCACCGCGCCCCTGGGCCATGAGGTGAATGGCGTTAACGCCTTTATAACGCTTGCCGGTCGTTGGGTTCATCGGCATGAAGCCTTGGGAACCAGGTTCCCAAGGTTTTTGCCAAGGTGCGGTGCCTGCTTTGAGTTGTTCAATCAGGTTTTCCGCTACTGTTTCGTGAAATGGTTTTTTCTCGGCAGCCATCGGTTAGCCCTCCTTGTCATCCTCTGGTACTGTCGCGTCTACCAGGTCCGCGTCACTTTCGGCGGCGTCCTCTTCTGACAGTGCATCCTCAACAAACGCCCCTACGGTTTCGGCCTCTTCCGGGTCAAACTCGGTTTGATAGCCAGGGGTCATTGCGTCATCCAGCTTTTCGCGCAAGGCTTCGGCTGCATTCGCCTGGTCGTCAAAAGTGCTCTGTTCCAGGTTGTCATTGGTTTGTGTAGTCATGGGTATTACTCCTTGTCGGTATTGTTGCGTCCCTTGCTGTAGTTGGGACGGCCTTTAACATCGGGATAGGTCTGCTTGCAGGTCGGGTAATTGGAGCACCCCCACCAAAAGTGACCTTTCTTCTTCGGTAGTGGTCGGCGGGACAAGCCAGCCCCGCACGACATGCACTTGAATACATCGGAAACCGGGGCCGCCTCTTTGCCGCCTGCAATAGCAACCGCGCCGTCATTGGCTTTGGCAACCTGCTCCCTAATAAACGCCTCTTGTTTGGTGATAAACGCAGCCAAGTCAGCTTTGCCCGATTCAACGCTTTGCAGCATTCGTTCATAAAGGGCAGTAAGCACCGGGCTTTTCACTACTTCCGGCAGGGCGTCGATCATGCTTCGGCCCAAGGTAGTGCTAATAATTTGCTTGCCCTTAGTCTCCAGATAATTGCGGCGCTTTAATTCGGAAATGATGGATGCCCGCGTTGCCTCGGTGCCGATCCCGTCACCTTCGCGCAGCATCTTCTTGTGCTGTGGGTCAGTAACAAAGCGGTGAATATTCACCATTGCAGTGATCAACGTACCTTCGGTGAATCGAGCCGGTGGCTTCGTCTTGGCGTCCCTTCTTGCGGCTTGGCCGCAAGTAATCGCGTCACCTTGGCCCATCTTGGGGAGTGACTGGCTTTCGTCGTCCTGATCGCTGTCGTCCTCGTCTGAATTGTCCAGGTACACGTCATGCCAGCCGCTTTTAGTGACTACTTTGCCTTTTGCGCTAAACGTCTCGCCTTCAACATCGACGGTAACGGTCGTGCTCATAAACTCATGAACCGGGTAAAACTGTGCCAGGTATGCCCGCACAACCAGGTCATAGATATTGCGCTCTTTGTCATTGAGCTTGTTTAGATCGCCTTTGTGCATCGTCGGGATAATCCCGTGGTGCGCCGACACCTTTTTATCGTTCCAGGTACGGGACCGGATACTGGTATCCGCTCCATCAACAATGGACGCCAGGCTAGGGTTCACAGCTTTTACCGATGCCAGCACGTCCGGGGCGTCTGCAAATTGAGATTCCGGCAAGTAAGCACAATCGGTTCGTGGGTATGTGGTCAGCTTGTGTGTCTCGTACAATGACTGACAGGTTTTAAGCACGTCCTCGGCGCTATAACCGAAGCGTTTTGACGCCAGGGCGGTCATGTCGGACAGGCTGAATGTCAGCGGGTGATTTTGCTTTTTGGCTTCCTGCTTGTATTCGCTGATAGAGCCAGGCTTACCAGTGAGCGATTCAACCAAGGCATTCGCAACGGCAGTGTCTACAAGCCTGCCTTCCGCATCGAGGCCCGCTTGATCTTCTTTTGCCTTCCAGCTCGCCCAAAAAGCGCCGTTCGGGTGCTGAATTTCGGCACGAATAGTGTGGAAGGGCACCGCCTTGAATGACTCAATTTCGCGGTCCCTGGTAACAACCAGGGCAAGTGTAGGGGTTTGCACTCGTCCAACGGTCAACAACGCCCTGGAGCCGCCCCGCTGCGCTCTCAGGGTATAAGCACGGGACAGGTTCATACCAATAAGCCAGTCAGCCTTGCCGCGCCCTTCGGCAGCGTCTGCAAAGCCGTGGTATTCCTGGTTGTCTTTCATGTTCGCCAGTGCTCGCTTAACGGATACCGAGTCAATGGCGTTCGACCAATAGCGGATCACCGGCTTTTTGTTATTGAAGTGCTCCAGCAGTTCATCAACCAGTAACTGGCCCTCACGGTCGGGGTCGCCAGCGTTCACGATTTGCGATGCGGATTTAAGCAGACCTCCGATAACTCGAACCTGTTTCTTGGCGTCATCCTTGGGCCTTAAAATCCATTCATCCGGGATAATTGGCAGTTCATCAACGCGCCAAATTTTGCGCCCCTTGTCATTTGTTGGCACATCATCAGGGGTGTATTCATCAGGCCCGGCTTGCTCCAGCATGTGGCCGAAACACCAGGTAACTTTGTCACCGCCGCATTCAATGTAACCGTCACCCTTTCCGGTAACGCCTAGCTCGGCGGCAATGGCTTTTGCTACCGAGGGTTTTTCTGCAATAAATAGTTTCATGGTGGTTCCCCCCCTTCCCTACCAGGTAATAACTGGACGAATGACGCTCTTAACTTGCGAGCGACTGACTGGCCCGAAGTAGCGACCATCAAAAGAGGTATCGCTTACATCAGACATAAGCAGCAGCTCAGAGCTGCCGAGTGTGTATTGATTGGATTGGTAGCGCGGTAACTCGCGGCCATCGAGGTCGGCCTTAATGGGTTTGCTATGCGGTAACAGCTCACCATCAACGGCAACGCCGTTATCCGTTACCGTTACCGTGTCGCCTTTAGCGGCTAAAATTCGCTTCATCATGTAGCCGTAATCACCAGGGCAGAAACCTCCAGCGATATAGTCGCGCTCTTTAGCTGTGGCAAAAACGCCAACGTCCGGGGGGCAAAACAGGACATAAGCCCCTTTTTCAATAGGGGCGTCCGTTGTCCAGTAAAGTCCTACCGGGATGCTCTTAGTTGTATTGATACGCGCCCCGGCTGCGTAGCTAATGGCAGCAAGCGACATTGCCGCAACACCGGCAATGGCTATCCCTGCATAGATTTTTTTCAGGCTGATTTTCATATTGTCACGCCCTCCCCTTCCGGCTCCGCAACTATGCGCAGCTTGTCGCTGATTTTCGGGGCATCCACGCTTGCACGGGCCTGAAAAACAGGGTCTTTGAAGTAGAGCGGCTGCTTGCCATAAACGGCGGGATACCCGGCAACGTAAATCACCATGTCACCGGCTTTTTCAATGTCACCGGCTGCATTCTTGGTAGGCCCCGGCATACGCAAACATTCATCAGGGGTGAGCAATGGGCGCTGTACTTCTTGAATGGTGCGAGAAACCTGCCCGAGCATGGCCGATGTGCGGCGGCCACTGGTAGTGATTTGCTCTTTAACAACGGTGGTTTGCCCGGTCAGGCGTGACAGGTGTTCCGCTGTTTCAATACGGTTCGGTGGGTAAGCATTTTGAACGTGGCAGTTAGACGTTATGGTTTCGTCTGGACCATAGCCAGTTTCACGGCTTTTGAGCTGGTTCAAATCTTGGCATATCAGGTAACACTTGATGCCATAACCGGCGACGAATGCCAGCGACTCTTGCAGGATTTCCAACTTACCCAGGCTTGGGAACTCGTCCAGCATCGCCAACAAGCGGTGCTTGTAGTGCGCAACTGGACGCCCTTTCTCAAACGACATTTCATCTGCCAGCAGGCGGATAATCATATTGGTGAGAACGCGAACCAAGGGGCGCAAACGGGCCTTGTCGTTCGGTTGAGTCACGATATACAGACTCACCGGGTCATCGTGATTCATCAGGTCTTTGATACGGAACTCAGACTTGCTTACGTTGCGAGCAACTACCGGGTCACGGTACAAAGCTAGGTATGACTTGGCTGTTGAAAGAACGGAACCGCCTTCCTCTTCGGGGCGGTCCATCATGTCACGGGCAGCAGAGCCGACCGCTGGATGGTTTTGGCCGTCAACATGGCCGTAAGTCGCCATTTCCATCCAAAGTTCGCCAGTGTCTCGCTCAGGATCGGCCAGCATGGCATCAACAACCGGCAAGGTTGCCGGGGTGCCTTCGTTCTTTGACTTGTAGAGCGCGTGCAGAATGACGCCAACTAACAAGGCATAGGATGTTTTCTGCCAGTGCGAATCCATGCCCTTGCCATCAGGGTCCACGATAAGCGTTGCGAGGTTCTGCACGTCGCCAACTTCGTATTCCGTGCCAATCCTGATTTCATCCAAGGGGTTCCAGCACACACCGCCGTTACTCGATGCGGGTTCAAAGCGAAGCACCTTGTTCTTGGCGTGCTTTTGACGCCATCCGGCAGTCAAAGCCCATAGCTCACCTTTAAGATCGGTAATAACGCTACTCTGAGGCCATGAAAGCAAGGTAGGAACAACCAGGCCGACACCTTTACCCGAACGGGTTGGGGCATACGTCAATACGTGTTCAGGCCCGTTGTGTCGAAGATAGAAAAAGTTGCCGTCTTTATCTTCCCAGCCACCAACATAAACGCCGGTTGAGGTAGGGGCGTCTTTACCTGTTACCACTTCCAGGGCCGTGCGCTCACGCGGCAATAAACCCGCTGCCTGAATATCCTTTTTTTCAGCCCAACGGGCCGAACCATGCAGGTATTCACTGGCTTTAGAGCTGTTCGACGTGACTACCTTGGCAATGGCTACACCCAGCAAGCCAACGGTCGTGACAACCATTCCGATGCTACCGGATCGCATGAACTCGTCGGGATAGATGCTGTACCAGTCACTAGCCCAGCTCAGAATTGACCAGGGCGCATATACGTGGTTGATATGGCCGCCAAGGTTGTCCTGGTAATTAAATGTGTAAGCGAAAAACTGCGTTGCTGCTTGCAAGCCACCAAGTACGGATACCGCACCCAAGGCAGGCAATAGGCGTTGCTTCTTCGGTTTTCTGTCGCGCACTTGCGGGCCGACTGCGTTGTTTATTTTTGGCTTCATCTGCTCCTTCCTTTTGATCTCTTGAGCGAACCTTGCGGAGTGACGGTCACGGCTTCCCCGATGCGAACACGCTTCATTCGTTGCGCCGTGGCCTTGTCGATTGGCAGCACTAAGACTTCATCCCCGCGATTTAATAGGGCCAATGACTGCCCCTGAACATTCCGAGTGCCGCCATAAGTAACCGCACCATCCTGGTTAGTATATCGTGAATGATTCGGTATATCGAAACCTTTTAGGCGTTTTGCCTCCCGCTCGGCAATGTATTTATCTGCTGCGCTGGTCTGATCTGGCGTTATTCCTCCTGACCCAGAAACTCCCCATCGCAGTTGGTTATCTGGTTTGGCTCCTTGGTGCTCCAGCTCACTAGGTGCATTACCCGGCAAAAGCACTTCACCTCCTCGGGCGAAGCGAACCACACCGAGTGAGGACAGCGTTCGCAGACGGTTTTTTGCGAAGGACGGCGGTTCTCCTCCAATGCGCCCAACGTGGGGCTTGTTGAGGATAGGGCGGCTTCCATTTCCGGCGTCATTTCGACCGCCTGCTGTGGTGCTGCCGGTGCTGGCTGACTGTCCGCGTCCTCGCTGGCCGTCTCCGGCTCTGCCTGCTGTTGTTGCTCGACTGTCGGCGGTTCCTCTTCCTCTTCCGTTGTCGTCGGCAGGTCCCCGCTCAGCGCGGCCATTGCTGCGTCTATCAGCTCGTCCTCGCTCATTTCCTCTTCTGGCTTGCTCGTTTCGTCGGTCATTACTGTTCTCCTGTTGCAATAGCTGCTGCCTGCGGCGCTCTAGGCCCGCATCAGCAAAAGTGATTGGTAAGTTTGAAGTGGCGGCGGCAACGATCACCTGGGCTTTAAATTGAGGTGAACCAGTAACTGTGATCCGGCTGCCATATCGTTCCATTGCCACGCGCAAGGCTTCGGTCACGGTGTCGCCGTTAGCTGCCTTGGAAACCTGTAATTTGTCGCCATCATCCCGAACGGCACTTTTGCCGGTGCGGAAAATGATGGTTCCTTTCTTGGTGATATTGTCCGTAACAGGGGCGTGACCAGGCTTTGAACCACCTTCCCCTTTGATAGTGTCGCCCTGTAGTCCCTTTGATTGCTCCCGCGCTCGTAGAGCCTCCAGAGCCTTCTTGTCACCATTAAGCGCCTGCTGTTTCAGCCAATCCGCCCAAGCTCGACGCTTGTACTGGTCGTATAGCTCCTGCTTCTCGCGCTTGTAGTCCTTGTTAATCGACTGGATTTCATCTTTCAGGGCTTTATGGGCTTGCGCGTAAAGCAGTTTCTTAGAAATACGACTGCCACCCATGAGCTTGATGGCCGAACGGCGCAGACGGTTTGACCGTTTCGCGGCTTCTATCCGGCGATCCTTTCTACCCCTGGCGTTATTCCATTCAACCTTACGCGCAGCGGTCAGGTTCTTTTGTTCTTCCTGATACCTGGCGTACAACTCGGTTGTATTAACCTTGAAGTGAGTAGGGCGCTTGTCGTATCGGCGTTTTGCTTTTCGCTCGGCTTGCGCGGCTGTTTCTTCAAAAGCCCCAAGTCGCGCTTCCAGCTTTGGCTTGGATAAGTCACGGGCGACGGTACTGGCCTTAACTTGGGTTCCGTCCTCAGACTCAATAACAAAGCCATTGGCTCGCTGGCGAATCTCCAGCCCGTTATCGCTCATAACCTGGTGCAGCTCTTCCCAGGTCTTAGCTGTCTTTATTTCTTCCAGGCATTCCCGCTTAATCCAGCTCACCAAACTTTCAATGCCAGCGTGCCGCTCCATGTCAGACGCCCGACCCTGAGAGACACTTTTGCGGCCCTGGTGATTGTCCTTCTGCAATCCATATTCATCTTCGAGCGCGTCACACAATCCGCCCAAGGTTCGATAATCCTGATAAGGCTCGTGCATCGTGTTTCTGGTTGGATGAATCTTGTTGATTGCGATATGAATATGGACGTTATCAGTGTCGTGGTGTACAGCACTGACCCGTTGATGGTCCGCATAACCAAGCCCTGCACAAATCCGCTCTTCTACCGCTTTCAGAACGTCATCCTCGGGCTTTTCTCCAGCCGGGAAGCTGACTATTAGATGGTATGTTTTATCGCCCTTAGCGCGTGTGTTGCCCTGCTGCGTGGCAAGCACCTCACCAATTACGGCCTGCATGGTGTCAGCCTCGCAATTGGTCGCATTCACCAGACCAAGACGCTCGGTTTTGCTTTGCTCGTCAGTGATGTACTTCACTAATCCCGCAAAGTCGGATTTTTTCAGCGAGCGCATAGGGACGTGCTTTGCTATCAAAGGCCACCCCCTGGAGTTTTAGCCGCTAAAATCATGGCTCGGACCTCGGCATTACAACCTTGGTCATGACCTTGCCCATTTCCTCCTGCGTCGCTTCAATCTTGCTGAGCACAGCAAGGATTGTTGATTGGCCGAACTGAGCCGTTCGCACGTCATCCGTTAACCAAAGCTTTAACAGTCCACCTAAGCGGCCAAGGTCGCCATTTATTCGGGCCAACTCTCGGACCTGCTCATAATCGACCACCCCTTTTATTTGATAGCCCTGCCCGACTTCACGCAGATAACGGGCAACACTCATGCCCGCCCGGGCAGCTTGCGCCTCGATAGCTTCTTTTTCGTCGTCAAAGACTGGCACCCGCAAATGATGTGATCGCTTTTTGCCAGGCTTCTTTTCCTCACTCATATATATATGCACCTCTCTATCAACCGGCGGCAGCCGGTAGCCTCGCAGAGCAGGATTCCCCGTTGAGCGCCCCCGGCGCGAATAAGGGAAAGTGAAGATAGTTAATCGGCTCCGCCGATTAGCTAACTTCACCTATCCTGCCCGCCTTACGGCGTTGTTTACACCAAGGAAAGTGTACACCAGCCATTGTGTTTTACCATGTTTTTCGTTGAAAAATTGCGGATATATCGTAAAATGCGCTAAAGTAAAGGCATAACAGAAGAAACCCGCATGTTTCCTTGCACTAAAACGACGCTTTACGCGATAACATGCACAGGAATACACAGGTTTACTTTCACAGGTTGATAAATGGGAAAATTCACTGACGGGCTAGAAAAGTGGGTCCAGGAGCGCGATAAGCGGCAAAAAAAGAGACGGCAGGACGCATCTGCCGTCGAGTTTTTGGCCGTAAAAAAGGATGTGGCCGAGGCGATAGAGGCAGGGTATTCGCTCAAAACGATTTGGGAATACCTGAAAGAAGGCAAAAAAATACGGTCTACTTATGAGACATTCCGCCGCCACGTTAAACGCTTCATCAAGGCCGCGCCGAAGGACCAACCAACTTTAGCCGCTAAAAACGAGGCCGCCGCCAGCCCCGCGACCAACAAGCAGCCCGACGGCAAACGGGATGCGACACCAAAGGCGGACAAGAGCGAACCCGAAGAAAAGGAAAAGCCGCAATTGCCAGGCACTGGCGGCTTTAAGTTTGATGCTAAACCCAACAAAGAGGATTTAATCTAATGGCAAAAGTACATCTAGTTCTACAAGGAAAGGGCGGCGTTGGTAAATCCGTGATCGCTGCCCTTATTGCTCAATACAAAGCAAACAAGGGGCAAACGCCGGTTTGCGTGGATACCGACCCGGTTAACGCTACGTTTGAAGGCTATCAGTCACTGAACGTGAAACGCCTTAACATTCTTGAAGAGGACGAAATCAACACGCGAAACTTTGATGCCCTGGTTGAGCTGATCGCAACCAGTGAAGATGATGTGATTATCGACAACGGGGCCAGCTCTTTCGTCCCGCTGTCTCACTACCTAATCTCAAACGAGGTTCCTGCCCTGCTCCAAGACATGGGGCACGAAATGGTTGTTCACACCGTTATCGCTGGTAGCCAATCACTCCTTGATACTATCAACGGCTTTTCACAGCTTGTAAGCCAGTTTCCCGCCGAGTCACTTTTTGTTGTGTGGCTCAACCCCTATTGGGGGCCAATCGAACACCAGGGCAAGACGTTCGAGCAAATGAAAGCCTACACAAACAACAAGGCTCGCGTGACGGCCATCATTGATATGCCAAAACTGAAAGATGAAACCTATGGCCGAGACTTTGCAGAAATGCTTGAAAATCGCAAAACTTTTGCCGAGGCCCTGGAAGATAGTTCGCTTTCAATCATGACCCGGCAGCGCCTTAAAATCGTTCGCGGCCAAGTGTTCGGCCTGCTGGATAACGCGGCGGTGCTGTAATGTCCGATAAGATCGAGGAAACCATTAAGGAAATCGCAGCCAAGCACGGCATAGCCGTGGGCCGCGATGACCCTATATTGATCCTGCAAACCATCAATGACCGACTAATGCAGGAAAGCACTGCCGCCCAGCAAGCCAACCTGGACGCCTTTAAAAGCGAACTGGAAGAAATTGCGCATCGGTGGGGGGATGATGCAAAAAACAAAGCTGAAAGGACGCTGAACGCCGCTCTGGCGGCCAGCAAAGAGGCAATGGCCGCAACCATCAAAGAAAACGCCAAGGCGACGGCAGCGGCAGCCAGGCAGCAAGTAGAAGAGGCGATAGCCCAGGAACTCAAGCCCTCGATCCGGGAAGCCCGCAGGGTGTCTTACATGAACTTGATTGCGGCAGGAATGGCCGTTTTCGCGGCGGGCCTTGCGTTATGGGCGTCATGGTAAAGGTGTTGCAGCAATACAAAGAAAAGCCCGGTCATGCCGGGCTTTGTTGTCTATTGAGGCGGTCGATTCAACCCAAGGGATAAGCCCCTGCTTTTCTCTTGGGTTTGCTTCTTCTCCTGCTCCTGTTTTTTCATTAACGCCTGGTGCTGCCGCTCGGCCTGCTTCATTGAATCCCAATCCGCAGCCAGCTCGGGGTTCTCTGCCCGCATCTTCCTGGTCGCCAGCTCTTCAACACGCGGCGAATGCAACCCCATACCTTCCTTAATTTCCCGGACTGTCTCCAGGCGAGCATGAAGCGTCTGGAGCCTGCCTTGCTGTTGCGCCTGGGAAGCCTGCCAGGCTTTCCGGGTTCCAGGCATAGACAGAAAACCGGGGCGGTTTGATTGCGTTTGTTGCAATCGAGCTTGCTGCCGGTTGATCAAGTTTTCTAGCCGATCCTCAATGCTTTCAACCTGGTCATGTTTGGCCTGGACATACATGGCAAGGGTTTCTTGATAGCCCTGCTCAACGGACGCCCCTTCAATCATGGCCTGCTGTTCGACTTCCAACCCCTCAGCAGACGAAACTAGACTTTCTCCGGTTAGACCCGAACGCCCCGCGCTTTTTGAGCGCGGCGGCGCTTCAACTCGGTTCGCGCCCAATCGCTCGATGCCTTCATGTCTTGCCGCAGTGATTCTTTCTCTGATTGCGTCAACGGTCTTGGCTGATTTGAGGTGTCCAGCTTCACCTTGTGTGAGTTTGTCGGTTCCATAACCAAACGTCTCCTGCCAAAATTGATTCATACTCGGGCCGTGCTTATTTTCAATGGCTGCCAACATGGAAGGCTTAACCGGCAGGTTAAGCGCCCCTTCATGCGCAGTCATCACCGAAGCAGCGACAACTTTGCCGCCTCGATTCTCCACATAGCCCCGCAAAGAGGCGACCGTTCCCCCCATTGTCAAAGTGTCGTCAACAACCAGGTACTTTTGCCCCTGTTTAACGTCACCCTCGAATGTAGGATTGAACGCCAGGCGATGGTCTGCGCCGGTATCAGTTCGACCTACCTTGTCGCTCTGGATTATCCCCAGCTCAACATCAAGGCCCAACCGATCCGCAAGCGCCTCGGCCATTGCCAACGGTATTTTGTTGTTACCAGCCGCCTCAACGGCCAAAACTGGCAACACCAGGGGCTTGCTGTCCCCCATTTGCTCCCTGATCTTCTCCACCGTTTCATCGGTGAGAAGCCTATCTACTAGCTCGATAGCAGCAGGCATGTCGCCAGACTTGGCTGCCTGGTACTCGGGTTCGTTTTTCAACGCTCCCAAGTCTCCATTCCTTATCACTTGAGGAAAATCGTCCCAAGGGGCACGCTCCCCGATTCCTAGCTTACTCAAAGGCACCTCCCGTTTTAGCCGCTAAAACTATCGGGAGCGTCCTCTGCTGAGTTTGACAGCCTGGGCGACTAATGCCTTGCCCTGGGCGTCGTAGCTAATGCTTTTTGCACTCCCAATATCAGGTACTATATCGAAATCTGACTTAGAGTGCATGACAAAGTTTTTGCCTATCTGCTGGTATATTTTGTTGTTATCGGCATGAACAATCACGCCATCATGGCGCTGTGACTTATCGGCTTCCTTAGCCATGTAAAGGTTGTATATGCCGGGCTTCAACGCTCCGGCCTTATCAACCTTTTGATTAGCCCATGCGCCACCCTGGTCGGTCTGAACGATCCGCTGGCCGTTCATAACCAAAAGGCGTTGCTTCATTTGCGGCGCTCCTTTGTGTTTTCTTCTACTGCTACTGGTTGCAAAGTCCCCGCCCACAAAAAAGCCGACCTCGGCAACCAAACGAGGCCGGCTTGCATTCTGGCCGGGAAAATCTGTCAAGGATGCCTTTAATAGTACGGTAAAAAACCCGATTTATCAGGTTATTTCTGCGAACCGTCGCCCTTCTCCCCGCGTGAAAGCGCAATTTCTAGCCCTTCAACACGTCCGCGCAGTGCCGCCGCTTCCTCTCTGGCCGTCGCCACCGCCGCCAGGGCAGAATCGCGCTCCGCACCTGCTTTCTCGACTTCACCTGTCAATACAGCAAGTTTTTCCTCGGCTTGCGCCTGTTTGGACTCCAGGGAAGAGTTGACGGCAGCCAGTCGCTCAGCCTCGGCCTGTGCGGCTGCTTTGGCCTCCTGGGCACTCTCCAGCGCCTGACTGTGCTGCGCTCGCAGCGCCTCGACTTGCTCCTGGTACTCTTTAGCCGCTTGCTTCGCATCGGCTTGAGATTGTGCCAACTCTGTCTTGTGATCCTTGGCCGCCTGCTTTGCATCAGCCTGGGCTTGTGCCAGCTCGGCTTTATGGGTGTCGGCTGCTTTCGCTGCGGCCTCCTGGACACGTTCCAGCGCCTGACGGTTTTTGTCTGCCTCCTGGTGCGCCCGATCCAGTTCGGAACGCAAGTCATTGGCTCGCCGCTCCATTTCACCACTACGGGCCTCGGCGGTAGTGGCTCGCTCGGTGGCCGTGGTCAGCTTGCCTTTCAAGTCGTCCACTTCTGCCCGCAACTCCTGGGCCACGCCCTCCAGGCTCGCAACCTGATTGCGCGAGTCGTCCAGGTCTGCCGATAGCTGATCTGCCAGTTCGACAGCCTCAAGTCTGGAAGCCTCCATTTCCAACCGGGCCGCTTCCAAGCCTTCGCGCTCACTAGCAAGGCGACCGTTCGCCAGCTCCAGGGCCACGCCCCAAATCTCGGCCCCAACCTCCGACAGCTTATCCATAACACCAGGCGGGGGCGGCTCTTGAATCGGCGTAGCGTCGGCAGCCTTGGCCGCTCGCCATTCCTTCATTGCTTCACTGATCGTGGTGTAACTGCCGCCGTCTAGGGCCTTGCGTACCGCTGCAAGGGTAGGGTTTTGACCGGCTGCGTCCAGCTCGTCGGCCACCTGGAAAATCTGCTCTTTGCTGATTGCCATAATGTTCGCCCTCTGTAGTATGTTGTATTGTGTATTATACTACAACATACTACAAAACCAAGCAAGGATACATTTCGTGCAGGTAAAAAAAAAGCCCCGCAAAAGCGGGGCAGGGTGGGTGTGGTTCATGGCCGTGTCACGCTGTCACGCGGCAGCTTCGGCCCTCTGCAAGTGATCGAGGACGTGCGCCAGGTCGGCCATTGTCATCAAGGGAAGGGTAAATGATTTCTTTTGCTCCAGGGCGGCGCGAATCCGGCCTGCAATCATGATACAATCGTTGCTACTCATCGCTAGTACCTCTCAACTGGTTAGCGTGGGTTATGGCCCTGGATACGGTTGCCGCCGTGCCCAGGGCTTTCTTTTTGGGGTTAAGCTCCGTCCATCAAGGCCATCAGCTCAACCGTTCCAAGGTCCGCTTCAAACTCGTGGCCGTCGTCCTCGTATTTGATCCAGGCCCAGCCCTCAGCAGTAGGACGACGATTAAGCATCAGTCGGCCCATGCGCTCGTCATGCTTGACCATGATAATCGCTTTTTTCAGCTTGTCCGGGTCTTGCTCCTTCGGCTCCTTCTTCGGCGGGGTTTCGCCCTCTTCCTCTTCCTGGTCGTCGTCGCCTTCGGCATCAGTCTGGCCGGTGAAAGCATCCACGGTGTTCGGGTCGCGTTCCTCGTCCTCATGCTTGCGCTTGTCGTCCAGGTACTCACGCAGCAGCTTCACCGATCCGCGTGTTATCTCCTGCTCGTCGTCGGCCAGCCAGGCAACAACCTCGTCCGGGTTCTTCTTGTAAGCCTTAACCAGCTCGTTAATCACGGTCACGTCATTAACGCGGCCAGTGTTGAATGCCTCAGCAATCGGTTCCGGCAGGTCGAGCAAGGTAACGTGCTGGCTCACGAATGCAGCGGATTTGCCGATAGCTGCCGCAATATCCCCCTTCTTAACGTCCTTAGCCAGTTCGCGGCCAATGTAGTCGGCAATCTCGCGGGCCGTCAGCTCGTTGCGTTGCAGGTTTTCAATCACCTGGTCCGCTTCGTTGTAATCGTTGTCGATAAACGCCGGGATAGTTTCCTTCTCAGCGATACGGCTACCACGGAAGCGGCGAGCGCCGTGGTTGATGATGAAGCGGCCCGGTTCGTCCTGGTTCTCGCGCACTGAAATAGGCGTTTTAACGCCTCGATGGCGAATGGTAGCGGCCAGCTCTTCCAGGCTCGATTTTGAAAAGCCAGGGTTGTCCTCGGTACGTGGCTGGTTTGGATCTTCATCTATCAGGTCCAAGGCCAGTTCCAAGGGGCCAGCGCCGCCGCCGTTGGTGTTTTCGGGGTCGTTCAGAAGCCCGGACAGGTCGCCAATACCCTCCAGACCCAGCCCCTCCATTTTCTGTTCTTTTTGCGCGCTCATGCGGTGATCTCCATTTTTGTAAACACAAGGTCAGCCAGGGCGCGAACTTCTTTCGCGGCTTTTCTGGCAGCCGTTTTTTTGATTTTCCAGACCGGCACCCCGGAAGCGAGTGCGTCCGCTATGCTGCTACGCAGGCCGATTGTGGTAGGAAGCATAAGTTGCGGAAATGCCTGCTGGAGCTGTTCCAGGTGGCGACCGTGGCGGGGGTTTCGTCCGTCCACCTTGCTCGGCACCATGCCCAAAAATTGCAGCTTAGGGTTAGCCTTGCGCACGTTCGCAATGGCCGCATTCATTTTCTTGATGCCTTGAATTGAATAGGCTTCCAGCTCAACAGGGGACAGGACATAATCCGCAGCAATCAGCGCGGCGGCCATACTCACACCAAGGGAAGGGGCCGTGTCGATCAAGCACACGTCAAAGCCTTGTTCTGCAAGGCTCGCAATACCTGCTCTGAAATGTTCACCAGCGCGACCAAGGGACATGGTTTCCATGTTTGCCAAGGCGGCGTCAGACTCAATAAGAGCCATGCCAGGCGCGTCCCCTCCATTCACAACGTCGAACGGGCCGCCATTGAAAAAGTTGCTTGCTACAACGCCCGTGCGGAACTCCTGGAGCGTGTAAGAGGCATTACCCTGGGTATCCAGGTCGATCACGGCCACCTTTTTGCCGCGTTCATAGAAATCAAACGCCAGATGCACCAAGGTTGATGTTTTGCCGACGCCGCCTTTTTGGTTTGCCGTGACCAGTGTTTTCATTACGTGTCCCTTTTCTTCTTGGCGTCCTCCGCCCACTTCTTGACGATGAACGCTTGATGTTCCGGCAGTATTGCCGTGACTCGCTCGTACCCCTCCGGCGTCAGCGCCTTGTGAGCGTCCCAAATTCTCTTGACGGCCTGATTGACCGCTCCTTTTGTCACTCCCAATAACGCTACGAACTCGGCTTGAGTTTTCCCCTCCACCAAGACGCCATGCGCTATTTCGAGCGTTTGCTGTCCTACTCCCAAGCCCTTGATTGCAGCTTGAAATTGGGACTCCGTTAGTTGTTTCTTCATGGATTGCACCCATACCAACTCCACACCCTAGTTATTGACTGAATGACGGTGACAGCCGCCGAATACATAAAAAGTATAGCTATACTTTAGGATCAGGTCAACACTTTAGCGGCTAAAATTAAACGCCTTTGGGTTTGAATACCGACACAAAATAAGTGAGGACAGTCAGCACGGCAAAATGAGCCAGGAACGTCCACCCTGCATGTACCGTTGGATCATCCCAGTAGTACACGGCGCGGACACCCTGAAAGAAAACGTCGATAGAGATAACCCATTTAAGCAACGGCCACACCAGGACAACGCCTATCCATACCCAACGCAGAATAGCCGCCAGAAATCCCCCGCCTTTCTTCGGGTTGCTCTGCGGCTTGCTCGGCTGTTGCTTGGCCTGTGCTTTTGGTTGCGGGTCCGGCGGCCCTGAATCAGTAGGGCCAGCTTTCGGAAACTTGATAATATTTGACTTTGACATATTCTTGACCCTCCACGCCTTCCGTGCTCCAATTATCTATTGCTCTGCAAATAGGGCCACACCCTAGAGAGCATTGGTTTCGGTGTGACAGCGCCGGGCCAAGCGCCCCGGTCTAACCGGGGCGTATCCTTTCTAAAAATCAGCCCGGTGTTTTGCCTGTTCTACGGTCTCAATCGACCATTTCCCTTTGGCGTCACCTTCCAGTTTAAGACTGGCAAAATAAGCCTCTTCACGCAGTTTTGACGCCCGCTGTTCCAGCTCCTGAGCTTCTGCCATCTTGTCCGCAATGGAGTCACGGCGAGCGGTGAAGTCAGTCGCGGCTACGTTCGGCAGCGCATCGACCCAAGACATGATTTTGCTAGTAGTCATCGGTATTCCTCGGTTATTGACCTGGGCAGTATGCCCGGCCTTCACTTAATATATTAGGGCAAATTGCCCTATCTTGTCAAGCGGAAAATTCCGATTTATCGAAACATTTTAGCGGCTAAAATCACAATTCCAAGCCTTTCCTTCCTGGCGTTCAACTCTCTTCCCAAATTTTGCCCAGCCCGGCCATGTCACAAAGCAATGCCCACGCGGCATAAGGAATGTGCGTTTCCTCGCCAATCCAGCGGCGCACCGTTCTGTCTCCCTTCTGCCCAAGCCCGACTTTTCTGGCCGCTCCGCCGCCTGTCAATTCAGCCAACCGCAACACTTCGCGGATTTCCTCGCCTGTCGGGCGCTCCCACTTTTCAGCAGGACGCAGGCATTCAAGTCTAATATTCGGGTCACTCATTGTTTGTTTCTCCTGTGTCTATTACGGGGCGCAATTGATCAAAGCTGTAGATCGTATGCACCGATTTAGGGTTGAACTGAACAACGCGCCGCCCGTTCCGATTGATTCGGTACTTTGTCGGCTCGTCGTCGTGCGCCCATACCTGGGAGGTGTGAGGGGACAATTTCGTGATAATAACGAACTTGCCTATATCCTTTTCAAATACAGGATGATGGACGCTAACAATCTGGCATCGCTGCCCAGGTTTAAATCGTCTAGTTTCTTCCCTGGCGTTCATTTTCGCGGCTTTAGCCGCTCTTGGTTTTGCGGCCTCCGGCTCTATTTCCGGCAGCTCCTTTGTCGGCTTGTCCGCTTCGATCTTTGCTTGTGCTTCCTTGGCCCACTTCCGCGCAATAAATGCCTTCTGTGGAGGCAGCACAACGTCCACAAGAGCGTAACCAGGGGGTACGTCAAGGGTTGCTGGAGAACGTCGCGCAGGCGGCTCCAGGGAAGCCAGAACGGCGGGGAGGGGGGATCGAGAAAGCCGGTCCCTATCTTCCGTTCCAATCTCTGGCCGTTTGTCCTTGAGGTAATCAACCAGTATGGCTTTTGCAGCCTCTTCCACTGTCGAGCCAAACCGCAGGCCGTCGAAGTGGGACCGATACCCTGTCTCTGATATAAACCAGGCGTCCAGGTCTACCGCATGAAAAGAAAAATGAGCGGTTCCCTGGCTGCCAAGGCTGCCAAACTCGACCAAGACACGCATACCATCGACAACAGAAACAAACGCCCCTTTCTGACCCCATTTAGGAACCGCCCCGGTATCAGCCTGGCAATGTCTTTCAACCACGTTACCAGGTGAATCGGAATCCGCGTTGCATCCAAAGAAGGTGCCGCCGTTCATTTTCCAGATAACCGCCTCATACCGGGCCATTGCCCCGGCAACCCTTTCTGCATCATCGACCAGTACAGCAGCGTGCAGGTCATTCACGGCCCCGGCAGCCAAGTCCAGCAACGCGGTTTGTTCGTCGGGCATCGAGGCGGCCAGCTTCGCCGCTTGCTCGTCTCTCTTATTCATCATCGCCACACAATGGCCCCAGCTTGCGCCGGGGCCTCTCCTATCAGTCGATAGCGCCAAGGATCGCAGCGGCTTCCGCGTGATCAAGGGCGTACTCTCTCAGGAAGTGATAGCGGTCAATCAGGGCGTCACCCTCGGCGGTGCCCTGGGCTTCGGCTGCAAGGTGTCCAAATGCGAACAACGTGGCTACGATCCCCGCCGCGTCAGCCGACATAGAGCCAGAAAACCAGTTACCTGAAACCTCCAGGTGCATTTCGGTATCAATCGCAGGAGCCATGTAATAGCCGCCGTTCGATAGGGTATAGAAGTGCCAGAACGCGCCTTTGTAGTCCTGGGAAAGATTACCCATGTAACCCAGCACCAGGGCTTCGCCGCGCATCATGCGAGCTTCACCAAATGCAGCAGGGTAAAACCCCATGCGGTTATCTTCTGCGACCAGGGAAGCAGTAACAGGGGTGTAATCGGTTGTATCAGTCATCGGAAATTCTCCGGTTATTGACCTGGGCGGTGTGCCCGGCCTTCGATATGTATAATAGGGCATTTTGCCCTAATTAGTCAATAGGCAAGCATAAAAAAACCCGGTTAAACCGGGCTTTTTTTTAGTGAACACAAAGGGTTAGTGTCGGCTTCTTCGGTTCGGGCTGCTCCAGCTCCTGAATCCGTTTCGCGGCTTGCTCTAGGCGTTTGTGAGCCGCTTCCAAGCTCTTCCCGTGCTCTTCTCGGTCGGCAGGCTTCGCCCGTTTGCACTCCAGGGCTTCGACAAGCCCAATAACGCGCTCGACACGCTCAACCCAATAGCGAAGCTCCTGGGCACCAACGCAGGCGTGATAATCCACGTTTGCCATGCGGTACAGGTGATCAACTGAGTTGCGAAATTCTTTAACTGATACGTTCATCGGAAATTCTCCGGTTATTGACCTGGGCGACTTACCCGGCCTTCTGTTTATAACAATAGGTCAAAATGCCCTATCTTGTCAAGGGCAAATTGCCCTAATTGATGGGTGGACCGAAAAAAGGGGACGCGCCCCTTAGCTCCAGTTCCGCCACATACGGTTTAGTTCCAGGCTTCGGCCTCGCCACTGCTCCCCTAGCGCCTTAGTGGCCGCAGCTCTGTAGTTAATCCGCGTATGGATAGTGCATCCAGCTATAGCGTGCTTGATGCTGTCGTAACGGTCGAATGCTAGAGCTGTTTGGTAGCCAAACCGTTCAACACAGCGGCGATCCAGACTGGCCCGAACTCGCCCGCCCATTCGTTCCCACTCCCGAAACATTTGCATAAAAGTTTTCTGTTTCATAATGCCCCCTTGGCTGGTAGGGCAGGCTTTCGCCCGCCCCTCAAATGTCAATGAAAGTCAGGCTCAGCGCCGCATTCGACACAACCGGCCTCGTAAGGATCGGCCCCAGCTTCTCCGCATTCGTTGCAAATCCAAGTTGACTCTTCTGGCTCGGTAGCAACGCGGCTGAATCGTCCGCTCTTGGAGTCCTCCAACCATTCGCCCTCGCTCTCAAGCTGGAATGTGAACGTGTGACCGGCACGGCAGGTGCCTTGCCACGGTGTTTCTGGGGTGTCGGTATCTTGGGGAACAGGAGCGCCGCAAGTAGGGCACAGGGGGCGTGTTAGATCAGGGGTGTAAGTGTAAATCGTCATCGGAAATTCTCCGGTTGTTGACCTTGGCGACTTGCCCGGCCTTCTGTTTATAATAATAGGGCAAAATGCCCTATCTTGTCAAGGGCAAATTGTCCTACAAGCCCCATTTTTAAAGGGTTTCATTGACATTTGAGGGGCTGATTCAAGCTCCGATCTGGCCGCCTCCTTTCCTTGGCGTACAAACAAACGAACTTCCCAACTTGCTCAATAGTTTAGGATTGCCTCAGAGGCTCCAGGGGGCACGGTCTTTGACAATCGGGGAGTCCAGAGGGGCGGTAGCCCCTTTGGGCATAGCGCAGCGTAAACGCACGATTCAATGGGGTGAGGACGCGAAGCGGCCGAGGGGCTTGCCCCTGGGGGGATGGGAGGGAGCGCAGCGACCGGGAGGGATTGAGAAGGGGGGGTCTCCCCCCTTCGGGGGCCGGTTTTCGCTTTTCGGTTTTTTCTCGCCAAATGAGTGTTTTTCGCCCAATTGGTTATAAATAAATGGTTATATTATTGGTATATAAAGGGTTAAAAGAAGGTTAGAGGGGCTAAAAAACGATTATAACGCTTTGTTTTTATTGGTTTTTTAGGATCACCCCCGCCCCTCAAGTGTCAGTAAACCCGCCCCTCAAGTGTCAGTATTTTGCCCCTCAAGTGTCAGTAAACCCGCCCCTCAAGTGTCAATAGGTGCGCCCCTCAAGTGTCAATAGCGTAACGGGGTTACTAACAGGGTTATACCTATGAAATGTGGATAACTCTTAGCCAAGGTCTGGCTTTCGCCAGGTTTGGACGCCAGGGAAGGGGTGTTTTTCAAGCTGGCCCTTCAAGTGTCAGTAGTGCGCCTAGTCCGCTGGCCCCTCATATGTCAACTAACGCCCCTCATATGTCAACCAACAATATTTATCCCCATAGCCTACCCACAGGCTTAGCCCCTCATAAAGCAACAAAAAAGGGGCCGCAGCCCCTTTGTTCTCGATGCGTGGCCATGATGGCCATCAGCTTCGCTTGCAGTGCAATTGCTCCCCGGCAACCCAAGCATGGGCAACAAGGCCGCTTTCTCTCAGCTCGTCACACGCAGCCCCTACCTGCTCCCGCCACTTCTTAGCCCTGGTTGATTCTGAGCCGCACATAAGCCGGAAGGTTTCTAGTTTCAACGGGAACGGCTCCTTGTGTGAAGCAAAGTAATCGAACATACGGCGGGCCGTGGGGGACAGCTTACGGTACTTGTCCCAAATAAAGCGGGAATAGTAATCACCAGCGAACAGCACAACCATTTCTTCATCAATCATGACCTGGCATCGAGAATTGCGCTTGCCTCGATCCAGGACACGAAACCGGCTGATTAGTGACAGTGACTCAAGCCGTCCAACTCGTTTGGATTCAAATTGCATGGCCGATGCTTGCAACCGTGACAAACACTCTTCGGCCTTTTTGTAATAGCGGCCATTGATTGACCATCCCAAGTCCTTACACAGCTCATAGAATGTAAAGCTGATAGGGTCGCCAATAGGCGAACGCTTGGAATACTCCATGACCTGTTGCCATACCAACTCGTCATCCTCCGCCCGTAGCTCTACGCCTGTGTAAGTAATGTTCACATCGTCACCGATGCTATAGATAGGCTCGTTTTGCAGGGCCAGGCGGGGCGCTCGCTTGTTACGGACAGTGAACAACGCCGAGCGGGCGTAGTCGTTCGGCAGTGCCCGCATGTGATCCCCCCAGGGGGCAATATCGAACAACGATAACTGAGCGTCTTTGATCTCTTGTTTAGTGTGTTTTAGCAACGCTGCTTGCCGGGCTTCGTCAACCTTCGAGGCCAGTGCATCCGTCGCGCCTTTTTTTCGCCCTGGCTTCTTGTCGCTCATGGTTTCCCCCTTGGCAGCCGGGGCCGGGTCGCTGGCCTCCGTGGTGTTCTGTTTTGCTTTGGTCGTATCAGAAAGGGCAGGGGCTTCGGGTTCAGGAATACCCGGCAGGGTAATAGCCTCGCCTATTGGGCGAACCTCCGCTTGTGCTGATCGGTTCCGATAATAGTTGGTCCTGGACGCAATTTCTTCCGCTTTGTCCGGCTCAACACCGCTATCAATCAGCTTTCGGATATATTCTTGTTTATTAAAGTAATCTGCCATCTAGTGCCCTCCTGGGAAACACCCCAGCATCAAGCCGGGGCAACCGCCTTACCCCTGTTGTTGTCCTTCCGGGGCTTTTGTGTCTAGGTAATCAATCTTTTCTACAATGAAGTCGGTGCCAAACTCGGTTTTGCCATCTTTTTCAAAGCGAGTGTTTTCAATGCGGCCCTGAACAAACACCTTGGAACCTTTCCCCAGGTAGCGGCCTGCATTGTCGGCTATCGCACCAAAAGACTTGATGCGGAAAAAATCGGTCTTCTCTTTCTTGTCAGCTCCCTTGCCCCATGTGCTGTTAACAGCAATGTCAAAAATTGCGCGACTGCTGCCGCCCTGGCTGTTATGTAGCTCTGTATCACGGGTAAGATTTCCGATAAACTGAAACATATTGTGGCTCATGGTAGAGTCTCCTTTCGTAATGACAAGGGGAGTATAGCTATACTTTTAAACCAAGTCAAAAACTTTAGCGGCTAAAATCAGCCTACAAGAGAGGCAAGGTGTACAATTTCATCTTCTTTACTAACGTGCTGCGCATCCTAGACGAGCGGCACATGACCAAAAACGAGCTTGCGGAACGCTCTGGCGTTTCCATTTCGTTTTTGTCGGATTTAACAACGGGTAAGGCTAATCCGTCACTGAAAGTGATGGAAGCCATAGCGGCAGCCCTTGAAACGCCGCTCCCTCTTCTCCTGGAGTCAACCGACTTGGATCGGGCAGCACTAGACGCATTAGCGGGCGGGAAAATGCCAAATAGCTTGCCAGCAGGCTATGAACGTGTTTGTGCTGTACTTCCTGAGCATCGCGCCTTCCAAGTAAAGAAGTGGGGGGAAGAAACTAGAAAAAAATTGCGGGACATGGACACCACACAAAAGGACTATTGACTTTTTTGTAATAAATCCCTCCCTGCCGCTGCTAAATTTTAGCGGCTAAAAAGGCTGCCGGGCCTTTCAACACCGGAATCACCGAAAAGGATCGTTGCGTTACAGGCAAGATATAGGCTCGCGGGTGTCTCACTCGTGAGCCTCAAGGACGAAATTACCTAAACTTTTTTCTTCGTTATGTTGCACGGTCTTAATTTTCGGTATATCGTATGTACTAGAAACGGATTAACC